>NZ_JAFNNC010000020.1:0-1054 GCF_026537005.1 Gilliamella sp. B2785
CAATTGGCGGGCTGGCAAGCGGAGCTTGCATAATTTGGGTAATAAGATCGTCTTTTTTATTTTTATTAATCGGTTGGCTATTCGCCATTTGATTACAACCTATCATCAAGAAGATGATGATAAAGGGTATAACTATCGTTTTCATACTATATTACCTCTTTTTAATTTTAGCCACTTCATCATCTATAAACACCCGATTCACAAGCTCACCGTCTTTATAGGTTTCTGTGTACAAAAGTTTGCCTTTTTTGCGGGTGGATAAGATAGGTTCATTGAGTTCATTATAATGCTGTTCTAATTGATAAAATTTCCAAATATTAACGGGCAAACCATTTTTATATTCGGCTTCTAAGTAAGTATTGTTATGAGTATAACCGTTTGGCTTAATTTCAATCCATAAACCTTCGCGGGTATGGTTTTGAACTAAGCCTTGTTCTTCTTGGTTTTGAAATGGGCCATTTTCGTCATAATAGCGGATAAATTTGCCTTGGGAGGAGAGTTGATATGTTGTTATTTCAGAAGCAAAACTATTTATCTCATCACGTTCAAGTTCCCTAATAATTATTTTTTCCTTGTTATAATAGAAAAAACGATAACTTCTGCCTATATCACTTCCATATTTGTAAGCTACTACCAACTTATCTATAATTTTATCGGCAGAGATAGAAATAATGGTTTGTAGGGTAAATTTAGATTCGTATTCACAAGGATTACATTTTAAATCAAGGGATTCAGTGGTAAGTAGAAACAGATCAAAATGAGGCGAACTAGCTAATTTCTCTACATGAACTTTAATCTCTTGTTTTAAAATATCATCAATAATATCAGAATAGATATCATATGGGATATTAAAAACCTGTTTTAAATTTTCAATAGTTAAAGTGATCTTATAGGATTGTTCTGATTGGGACTGCTTATTTAAATTTCTGAGCAATTCATAAAAAGCTTTTTCACTCCCCGAACGTTCATTTTCTGTTTCTGCATGTTGCCAATGTGTGGCAAAAGGATATAAAACATGTTTATCACCAATTGGCGGGCTGGCAAGCGGAGCTTG
>NZ_JAFNNC010000021.1:0-980 GCF_026537005.1 Gilliamella sp. B2785
ACTTCACACGTTGAATACGATACACCAACTCGTCACTACGCACACGTAGACTGCCCAGGCCATGCTGACTATGTTAAAAACATGATCACTGGTGCGGCACAAATGGACGGTGCTATTTTAGTAGTAGCAGCAACTGATGGTCCTATGCCACAAACTCGTGAGCACATCCTTTTAGGTCGTCAAGTAGGTGTTCCTTACATCATCGTATTCTTAAATAAATGCGATATGGTTGATGATGAAGAATTATTAGAATTAGTTGAAATGGAAGTACGTGAACTTCTATCTCAATACGATTTCCCAGGTGATGACACTCCAGTAATTCGTGGTTCAGCGTTAAAAGCGTTAGAAGGCGATGCAGCATGGGAAGAAAAAATTGTTGAATTAGCTGAAGCTTTAGACAGCTATATTCCGGAACCAGAGCGTGATATCGATAAACCATTCCTACTTCCAATTGAAGACGTGTTCTCAATTTCAGGACGTGGTACAGTGGTAACAGGTCGTGTAGAACGTGGTGTAATCAAAGTTGGTGAAGAAGTTGAAATCGTTGGTATCAAACCAACCACAAAAACAACTTGTACTGGCGTTGAAATGTTCCGTAAATTACTAGACGAAGGTCGTGCTGGTGAGAACGTAGGTGTATTACTACGTGGTACAAAACGTGAAGAAATCGAACGTGGTCAAGTATTAGCAAAACCAGGTTCAATCACACCACATACAGATTTTGAATCAGAAGTATATATCCTAAGCAAAGATGAAGGTGGTCGTCATACTCCATTCTTCAAAGGCTACCGTCCACAGTTCTACTTCCGTACAACTGACGTAACTGGTACTATTGAATTACCAGAAGGCGTAGAAATGGTAATGCCAGGTGATAACATCAAAATGACAGTATCATTAATTCACCCAATCGCAATGGCAGACGGCTTACGTTTCGCTATCCGTGAAGGTGGTCGTACTGTTGGTGCTGGTGTTGTTGCTAA
>NZ_JAFNNC010000022.1:0-651 GCF_026537005.1 Gilliamella sp. B2785
TGGAAACAACCATTATCTGTCCTCTTTCTAAGTTAAAATCTAAAAGTGCATATGGTTCTACAAAACCTAAAAGAGAAAACTCCCTATCCCTGTTATCCGGAGGAAATTCGTAATAGACAACTTTTTTATTATATACGTATACAACTGTATTAGAAAGATGTTGAGCTATTCCAAAGTCAGGATTCTCATCAGAAAATTCTACTTTTTTGACATCAATATTTTGTTCCTGCATTAATGTAATATAAAGTCCACTAATACTGCCACTGATTAACCAAACTTCATCCCATTTAAAATTGGTATAATCAGAGAGTTTTATGGTTTGAGGGTGATTTTCTTCTATATCTTTTAATGCTTTTTCTAAAGGTCTTTCACTGTTGCAACTGGTTAATGTTACTATTGATATGAATGTTATCACTAATAGTATTATTATTTTATTCATTTCTAATTTCTTAATATTTTTTTGCTTTAGGTATGGCCATAAACCAGACTATGTCTTCTTGTTTAACCTCTAAATTGTTTAAAACAATTTGTTAGCAGTTTATTTCAGTTTTTTATCCATATTTTCATAGATCTTAATTGGCTTAATGGGGATTAATGTTTTGCCTTTTACTTCAAACTCAGAATTATTACTGGAAACAACCATTATCTGTC